>CBDCLT010000001.1:0-18784 GCA_965218705.1 Chthoniobacterales bacterium | reverse complement strand
CGGTCTCATCCCGATCGATTCCATTTTCTCGCCCGTCACGCGGGTGAAATACGCGGTCGAAAATACCCGCGTCGGTCAGCGGACCGATTACGACAAGCTCATCCTCGAAGTCTGGACCGACGGCCGTCTCACCCCCGATGACGCCCTTCTCCAAGCCTCCGCCATCATGCGCCATCACCTCGATGTCTTCGTTAATTTCAACGAAGACATCATCGAGTTCGACGAGACGCCGGCCGGTGTTTCGGAGGAAAACGTCAAGCTGAAGAAGCTGCTCAACATGAGCGTGAACGAGATCGAGCTCAGCGTGCGCGCGGCCAATTGCCTGAACAACGCCAACATTACCACCGTCGGCCAGCTGGCGCAAAAGACCGAGGCGGAGATGCTGAAATATCGCAACTTCGGCAAAAAATCGCTCAACGAGATCAAGGACAAACTACAGCAGCTCGGTCTCGGGTTGGGGCAGAAATTCGACCCCGGTCTGGTCGAGATCCCGCTCAATGTCGACGGCGCCAACGGCGCGGACGAAGAATAATCGTTAGGCAAATAATCTCTCGGAGAAGCAGCTATGAGGCACCAAAAGAAAACCGTCAAACTCGGGCGCACCGCGGAACACCGCAAAGCGCTCCTCGCTAACCAGGTTTGCAGCTTGATCGAGCATCAGCGCATCAAGACCACCCTCGCGAAAGCGAAGGCCGTCCGGCCTTTGGCGGAAAAGATGGTCACGCTGGGCAAGAACGGCTCGCTCCATGCCCGCCGCACCGCCCTTGCCGTTCTGCGGCAGAAAAAAGCGGTGAAAAAGCTGTTCGACGACATCGCGCCGCGCAGTGCCGATCGCAAAGGGGGCTACACCCGCATCATCAAGCTCGGCCAGCGCAAAAGCGACTCGGCCTCGGTCGCCTTTCTCGAATGGGTCGACGCTCCCGAGGTGGTGGTCGAGGAGACTCCGGCGGAAGAAAAGGGCAAAAAGGCGAAAGCTGGGAAAAGCAAATCGCCTAACGCAGAAGCCAGCGCCGAAGCCGGTTCCAAGCCGGTGAAGAAGGCCAAGAAAGCCGCGGCCGACGAGAAGAAATCCGGCGCCGAAGAGTAGGCGCGCGGGAGGAAATTTTTGAGGGGCCTCCTGCCCACCGGAGGGCCGCGATCCCGTCTGCGGCAGCGTCCCGTTTTCGGCACAGCGCGATCCCGCGCGCGCTACAATCACGCCCTTATTACGACGCAGTGGTCGTTTGGTAAGTAGCACGTCTGTAATGGTTTACGCGAATTTCTTCGGCCGTGGCACGGGGTCTGCATAAGGGGAAGGTGTTAGCAAAAGGAACACCATGAACAACCCAAACCAAACCAAGCCGGTGCACGAAGAAACCACCTATAAGATGCTGGTCGAATCGGAAGAAAAAGAGCGCGAAGTGCTCGAAGCCTTCGTCTACTTCCTGCTCGTGCTGGCTACCATCACGACCATCTGGCAATTCGGTCGCCAGCCGGTCACCGTGGCCGAGATGGGCGCGCAGCACGCCGAAAAGATCGCAGCCTATCTGTAGAAGTTCGTTTCTTCTGGGCACGCGGGGTAGGAGGTCGATCCGGCCCCGCGGCTTGCAGAGCGAAGCGACGAAAGGAAGCGATCTACCGGCGCAGAACCGTGAGGCGCCAATCCAGCTCTCCGTTCTTCCCGATCTCCAGGTCGGCCACGCTCGGCGGTGCGCCGCGATTGGGACGAGTCACGCAGCCCGGATTCAGAAAAAGCACGCCCTCTTTGCGCTCGTTCCGCGGCACGTGCGTGTGCGCGTGCAGGACCACATCAACGTCCTCCGGAGTCCGAGTGGGCGGGATATGCACCAGCCGAAAACGGACGCCATTCCGGGTCAGATCCGTGATCAGCGGCCACTCCTCGTTCTCGTCGCAATTACCGCGCACCAGCGTGACCGGCGGTCCGACATTGGCCAGCTCGAAGAAGAGACTGGGCATGCAGACATCGCCCAAGTGCCAGATCTCGTCTGCCCCTTCGGCGAGCGCGTCGAGGTTCTGCGGCAGGTGATTATGAGTGTCGGCCAGGACGAAAATCCGCAGCGCTTTGGGGATCATGCGGACAGATCATCAGCCAAGTCAGATCGCGCGCAAGCCAGAACTGACGTTGCTTCCTCGCCTAACCGATCTACTGTTCAGCCCTGTGTCTTTCAACAACTTCGGGCTTTCCCCGGAAGTCGTGCGGGGAACACAGGCGATGGGCTTCTCCGAGCCCACGCCGATCCAGCTCCGCGCGTTTCCAATCATTTTATCGGGTAAGGATTTAATCGGTACCGCGCAAACCGGCACCGGGAAAACGGCCGCCTTTGCCCTGCCGATCATGACTCTGCTGGCCCAGCACGGCGCCTTTCGCTGCCTCGTCCTCGAGCCGACGCGGGAGCTGGCCGCGCAGGTCGAGACGGCCTTCCGCGATTACGGGCGCTTTACTGATTTACGCGTCTCCGTCGTGCACGGCGGCGTCGGTTACGGGAAGCAGAAAGAGGAAGCCGCCGCCGGCACCGACATCGTCTGCGCCACCCCGGGCCGCCTGCTCGATCTCCTCGAGCAGCGGGCGATGAATTTCCGCAACGTCAACATTCTCGTCCTCGACGAAGTCGATCGCATGCTCGACATGGGCTTTCTGCCCGACGTCAGGCGGATCGTGGAACAGATCTCGACCGATCGGCAGACACTTCTTTTCTCCGCCACCCTTCCGCCCGAGATCGAACGTCTCGCCGCCTGGGTTTTGAACGAACCGGAAGTGGTTGAGATCGGGGCGCAGCGCTCGCCGGCCGAGACCGTGACTCACGCCGTTTATCCGGTCGCGGCGGAGCAGAAATTCGATCTCCTCATGGCCCTGCTCGAGCGGACGAATTTCGACAGCGCGCTCATTTTTTCCCGGACCAAACATGGAGCCGACCGGATCGCGTCGCAGCTCAAACAGGCCCGCCATTCTGTCGCCGTCTTGCATTCCAATCGCACCCAGCGCGAGCGGGTCGAGGCGTTGGAAGGTTTCAAGAGCGGCAAATATGAAGTGATGGTTGCGACCGATATCGCCGCGCGCGGGATCGATATCGCGGGCGTGAGCCACGTCATCAACTACGACGTGCCGGAGCATCCGGAGGACTACGTGCACCGCATCGGCCGGACCGGGCGGGCGCAGAAAGTGGGCGACGCTTTTACTCTGATGAACGGGGAAGAATTGCCTTCCCTGCAGGCGATCGAGCGCTTCATTGGCCAGAAAATTCCACGGCTCAAGATCGAGAATTTCCCCTACATCTACACCGTCCTCTTCGAGCCGGAATCAGCCGCCGGCGGCAAGCGCGCCATCGGCGGCGGTCGCACCCATCGCGGCTATTCCTTCGGCCGGCGCCGTCGTTAGGCTAGGGCGAAGCCGGCTTGCACCAGCGATCGACCCAGTCGTTCACCGTCTGGTACCAGAGCTGGCTGTTCTGCGGCTTCAGCACCCAATGCCCTTCGTCGGGAAAATAGAGCATCTCCGACGGCACCCCGAGCCGCTGCAGAGTGGTGAACAGATCGAACCCCTGCGAAACATCGAGCCGATAATCGCGCTGACCGTGGATGACCAGGGTCGGTGTCTTGAATTTATCGGCCGAAAGGTGCGGCGACCATTTGCGATAGAGTTCACGGCTTTTCCAAGGCGGACCATTGAATTCCCACTCCGGAAACCAAAGCTCCTCCGTCGCGCCGTAAGCGGCTTCGGTGTTGAAAATCCCATCGTGTGAGACCAGGCATTTGAAGCGATCGGTGTGGCCGAGAATCCAGTTGATCATGTAGCCGCCGTAGCTCGCGCCCAGCGCCGCCTCGCGGTCCTTGTCGATGAAGGGATAAGTCTTCTCCGCGTAATCGAGCCCTTTCATCAGATCGAGAAACGGCTTGCCGCCCCAATCGTTCAGCACTCCTTCGGTGAACTTCTGCCCGTAACCGGTTGAGCCGTGCGGGTTGATCAAGACCACGACATAGCCATTGGCGGCGAAGAGTTCTGGGTTCCAACGGAACGACCAATCATCGCCCCACGCCCCCTCCGGCCCGCCGTGGATGAGAAACTTGACTGGATACTTCTTCGTCTGGTCAAAGTGAGGCGGCCTAACGAGAAAACCCTCGACCTTGGCATTCTCCGCGCCGCGGAAGGTAAACGACTCCAGCGGCTGCAGCGCGATCTTTGCCAGGATGGCGTCGTTTACCTGCGTGACCGCCATCGGTTCGGCCTTGGGCGCGAGCCCGAGTCGCCAGATCTCGTTAGGCGACTGGATCGAGTTGCGGTTGAAATAGAGGAACTGCCCGTCGCCTCCCAGCGCCAGGTCGTCAGCATGCAGGCGAACCAGCTCGACCGGCGCCGCCTTTTTGCCTAACGACAAGCCATAAATCGGCGCCTGCCCGTGATCCTCGGCGCTGAAATAGATCGTTTGCGAGTCGCTTGCCCAGACGAAACTGCCGACCCAGCGATCGAAATCCTGCGTCGCAATCTGGATCTTGCCCGAAGTGCGGTCGAAAAGCGCGAGCGTGATCCGGTCGCTCTCGTAGCCATTCCGGGCCTGCGAAAGCCAGGCGATCGATCTGCCATCCGGGCTATAACGCGGGGTCGTGTCGCTCCCCGGGCTGGTCGAAATCTTCTTCGCTGTCCCGCCCGCGATCGGAATGGTGAAAATCTCATTGTTGGTGCTGGTCGCTTCCACTTCATCGACGTTGCTGGTGTAGGCGACCTCCTGGCTGTCGGGCGAGATGGCATACATGTCGCTCCCGCCTAACGAAAACGGCGGCACGTCGTGATCGCCCGGCGTCAGATCGGTCGGGCGAGATTCCGACGAGCCGGCGTCGAGCACGAAGAGATGGCTCCTTTTGAAATCCGTGTATTCCGTCCAGTGCCGGTAAAGCAGCCGGGTGAAAATCTTCGCCTTTACCTTGCTTTGCTTGAGCGCTTCTTCGCGTTGCTGATTACAGGCGTCGTCCTGGCAATCGGGATAGACCGAAGAGAGAAAGACGATCTTCTGGCTGTCCGGCGACCAAATCCCAGCGTCGGCACCGGTCGAGAGAGAAGTGAGTTGCTGTGGCGTACCGGCCAGGGCCCCACGGGCCGAGTCGAAATCGCAGATCCAGATCTGGCTCGGATCGGTCGCTTGGGAAGTGAAAATGATCCGCTTCCCATCCGGCGAAAGGCGCGGGCGCGATTCGTCGTTAGGCGTGGGATTGAGCCGCCGGGCATCGCCCCCGGCTGCCGGCACGATCCAGAGATGCGAGGTCTTCCTGTTCTCGGCCAGGTTCACCTCGTCCGCGGCGAAAAGAACCCACTTCCCGTCCGGCGACGGCACCGGCTCGCCCACCCGCTGCAGCGCCATCATCTCTGCAAAAGTGAAGGGATGTTTCGCGTTGAATTCGTTAGGCGCGGCACCGCCCAGGGTCGGGAGAAGGAAGAGGGCGAGGAGAGGCAGCAAAATTCGTTTCATCATCAGGTTTGGTTGGTTTTTTTAATCAGTGAAAATCTCGATCGCGTCGATCAACGAGGCCGCGACCGCTTCCTTGGAGATCCAGCGATGCAATCCCTCGCTCGCTTGCTCGCGCTGGCCCGGCGCCATCAGGAAAACTTCCGTCCCGTCCAGGCGCATCTTGGTCAGAATCTCGAAGACGGAAGTATCGGCGCTGATCACCGCATAACCCTGGGAAGCAATCTCCGCCACCGTGGTGGTCTGGCGCGGCTGCCGCACCGCTTTGAGGGCGGAGGTCATGGTGATGACCCCTTCGATTTGCTGCCCATTGGCGACCACGAAAAGCGCGTCCTCCGGGTAGGAGGGCAGGGTGATGGCCAGCTCCGGCAGGGTCATCCCGCTCGGCAGCCTAACGACTCCGGCGTGAGCCAGCTCCCGCGCCGGTTTCATGTATTGGATATTGGCCTGCATCGCGCTCGGCATGCGATGGCCGCGCCGGGTCAGCTTCAGGGTATAGATGCTTTCGTTCGAAATCATCTTCCGCACCCCGTAGGCGATCGCGACCGTGATCGTCATCGGCACGATCACCCCGTAGTCGAGGGTCATTTCGAAGATCATCACGATCGCGGTAATGGCCGCGCCGGTGGTGCCGCCGACGATCCCGGCCATGCCCACGACTGCAAACGCCGCCGGCGCGATCTCGGCTCCGGGAAATAGGTGCTGGAGCAAAATGCCGTAGGCACTTCCGAGCGTCGCGCCGAGGAAAAGCGCGGGCGAAAAAACCCCGCCGGAAGCGCCCGAGCCGAGGGTAAGCGAGGTGGCAAAGAGCTTGAGCGCGAAGAGCAACAGGAGCATCCAAAACGAGTTCAACGTTCCCGAAAGCACACTCTGGATGGTGGCGTAGCCGACCCCTTCGATGTGATAGGCGCCGGTCTGCCGCAGGAGCAGATACATCAGGATGCCGAGCAGCAGCATCCCGCTCATGTGGCGCAGATAGGGGTTGCGAATCTTGTGATCGAAAAAATCTTCGAAAGCGTAAATCGAGCGGATGTAGAGAACCGAGACCAGCCCGATAAGCAGCCCGAGCCCGACATAAGCGACGAGCAGGAGCGGGTGGGTGAGATGGAAATAATCCATCCGCAATTGCGGGATGGCGAAGGCTGGATTCGGACCGAAGAAATAGCGCCCGACATAGCTCGCGCTCGCGGTCGAGATCACCACCGGGACCAGCGTCCAGACGCTGATCTCGTGCAGCAAAAGCTCGGCCGCGAAGAGCACTCCGCCGATCGGCGTGTTAAAAGTCGCCGCAATCCCAGCGCCCGCGCCGGCCGCGATCAGGGTAGTGCGCTGCCAGGCCGGGATGCGGAGCCATTGCCCGACGGTCGAGCCAAAAGCCGAGCCGATCTGGATGATCGGCCCTTCCCGCCCGACCGACCCGCCGCTCCCGATCGAGAGGGCGGAAGCGAGCGATTTCACCACCGCCACCACCGGCCGGATGATGCTCTTATTGTAATAAATCGCGTCCATCACCTCCGGCACGCCGTGGCCGCGCGCTTCCGGGGCAAAGGTCTGCACCAGCCAGGTCACCCCGATGGCGCCGAGCACCGGCACGAAAATAATCAGCGGTCCCCAGGGCGAGGGTGGGGTGTGGATATTCGCTTCGTAGAAAAAGGAGATCTGCCCGAGAAAAAAGAGGTTGTGGAAAAACGCGATCATCCCGCGAAAGACCACCGCGCCACAACCGCCGACCAATCCGATCACGACCGAGAGCAGCCAGAAGCGCAGGGGCGAGAGCGGGATCTTCTTGCCCGTGCGGCCGTCGAGCGAACCCGGTCCGGTGAGCGGACGCTGCCCCACTTGCTCAGCCACGGAAAAGAAATTCCATCGGCTCCGGCTGGCGCGTGCTCGTTCCTGACACGAGCCGATCATAGAGCCGGCCCGGCCCATCTTCAACGAGCCGTCGCAACCAACGGAAAGCACGCCCCGGATTGACGCCCGCCCGCGCGATACGCGAGACTGCGCCGATGGAGTGCCCGATCAACCACGGCAAAGATCCGCAATACTACGGCGGCTACCTCGCCATCGATCAACTGCTCGAGCTGCAAAAGCCGCTTAGCCTGAAGGAGGGCAAGCTCATCGCGCACGATGAGATGCTTTTCATCATCATTCACCAGGCCTACGAGCTCTGGTTTAAGCAGATCCTGCACGAAATCACCGCCTGCAAGGAAGTGCTGAGCAAACCGGAAGCCGACGACGACGGCCCCGACATGAACGTGGTCGTGCATCGGCTCCGGCGGGTGGTCGAGATCTGGAAACTGCTCAACCACCAGGTCGACGTGCTCGAGACCATGACCCCGCTCGATTTCCTCGAGTTCCGCGAACTGCTCCACGGCGCGTCCGGCTTCCAAAGCCTGCAATTCCGCCAGATCGAGGCGTCGTTAGGCCTGGAGATGGAGAATCGTTTCCGGCCCGACTATTACAAGCACACCGAGTTTGGCGGTTTTAACGAAAAGGATTTCGCCCGCATCAGCGCGGTCGAGAAGGAGTCCAGCCTGCTCCAGCTGGTCGAGCAATGGCTCGAGCGGATGCCTTTCTTTAACGAAGAATTCTGGCGCGACTGGAAGGAAGCGCCGGAGGAAGCGGCGGCCGGCTCCGACTTCGCCCCCTTCTGGGCTCGCTATCGCACCCTCTACCAGCAGAGCCTCTCCGATCGGGACGAGAAGCTGGATCTGCTGGGCAAATTTGACGACATCTTCTTCCAGACCGGTTGGGGCCCCTTCCGCCCGACCGCCTTGCGCGCCGCGCTCTTCATCATGCTCTACCGCGACGAGCCGATGTTCCGCCTCCCCTTCGCCCTGCTCAACTCCCTGATCGAGATCGACGAACAACTGGGCAACTTCCGCTACCGCCACCTCCAGATGGTCCGCCGCATGATCGGCACTCGCGTCGGCACCGGCGGGAGCAGCGGCGAGCAATACCTGCAAGGCGCGGTCAACCGCAACTACATCTTCAAAGAGCTGGCCGGCGTCATCACCTTCCTGATCGAACGCTGCCACCTGCCCGTCCTCCCGGCTCGCCTCCATCGCGCCCTCCGGTTCGATTCCGGCGTCGCCTAGCCCGCGCGCGGCGTGACATGAGCGAGATCCAGTGCTGCCGCAGGTGATCGTAAGCCTTTCCTTCCCACACGCTATGGGTCGGGTGCATCCCTATCTCGCTCCGCCCCGACTGGAAGATCAGCCAATCCTTGCGATAACCGGCACGGATCTCGGACCTGCGGAGATGCTAGAGCTCACCTCGGCCGCCTCTCTTTTCGATATGCTTTTGCGGGATTGCCCAGTTAGCTCCGTTCCGGTAGGCTCGGCGCATGAGCGTCAAAGAACAGGTCCTTCAGGCGATTAGCCGACTCCCGGATGACATCGACTATCGAGATGTGACCGACGAGATCGCGTTTCTCGCCGCTATCCGGGAGGCGGAGGAGGACATCCAAAGCGGACGTTTGGTCACAAACGAGGAAATGAAGACTCGGATCGGTCAATGGACCGGAAAATAGTCTGGACGGAGAAAGCATCGGGCGACATCGAAGCGATCTTTCGCTACCTTGCACGCCGCGATCCCGGCGCAGCGGCGCGCATCGGATTTGGCATTTACAATCGCGCACAGATTCTTCTCGACCATCCTGAAGCTGGCGCCGTTCTCGACGAACTGCGCGACGGTGGCTGGCGCAAGCTGATCTTCCGTCGCTGGAAAATCGTCTACACGGTTCGTGGAGACGCCATCATCATCGGCAGAATCTGGCCCGCGGCGATGGGCGAAGCTGATATGGAGACACCGCTCTGAACGAAAGTTCGCGCGCAACTCCGCCACCGAGGACATCGCGCAAAACGCCCGCGTCGCCGCCGCGTCGTCGGAGTAAATCAAAGTGTGAATGGATGTGATCATGACTCGGCAGCGTTGATGAAAATGACGTGGACGCAGAGCAGCAAATGGTCTTAAAGAATGATTGAATTTTCTTACGGATAACTGCGATCGACCTTGGCGTGATCCCGCGAATCCACGGAAAGGCGACAGCTTTGAAATCATTCAGGACACAAATGGATAACATCACCGAGGACGAGCAACGTCACGCAGTCACCGACGAGCCCGACGCTTACAGTTGGCGACGCTACCCGCCCCGGCGTCTTCGAACATGCCTCTAGCGAATTATCACTGTTCCGACCGATAAAGCAGAAATGGCCGAGCTTTTTGGACGCCGCGATGAATTAGACGCAGTCCTCCACCAGTTGGAGGGCGAGGGGCCATCGCTAATTGTGCGCGGCCCAACGGGAATTGGTAAAACGGCGTTTTTACGTGCGCTGAATACCCACTTAACGAACAAGGGGCCGAAGGAACTTCGGCCAGTTTTGTATGAAGCCGAATCTGCCGCGCACCCACTGTCGCATTACATCTCCGTCGTAACCCGGGGCATTATCGACGATGCGCACCTTCGGACATTCAGCTTGAACGATTTTCGAGCAGCTTTAAACGCCTCGTCATCCGACTACACCGCGCGCCTAACGACAGCAGCGCTGTTGGACTTCGTAAAGGCAGGCGCGCCATTCTTGGAAGAAACGGCTGATTCGTTGTTCACTATCATCCGCGAGGTCACGGCCGAATCGCAGGTGAAAGCGCTTGCACAACGGCTCATCACGTCAGCGCAACGCGAAATCATTCCGGGTTTCTTCACGTTGATTCGGATGTTCGGGCAGCTTGGATTGCCGCGTTGCCTGTTGCTCGACCGACTGGAAGCAGGATCTGACGCCGTCTTGGAATTCGTTGCTGCCGTAAATGCGAATCTACCTGCGTCGTGGCGGCTAGTCGCGGGCATCAACGACGAGAAACCGGCAGGTATCACCGCGTTGAAGACGTTGCAGGCGTCGGCTCGCTCCACCGCTCTTACAGAGGTCGCGTTGTCGCCTCTTGGCTTGAAGGACTTTGAGCGCTGGACGCTGTCAGTCCGAGGCTATGTTCCTCCCGCTAATATCCTTGAAGAAGTCCGCCGACGTTCTCAGGGTCGGCCATTGTTCCTACGGGAGTGGATTAGCAGCATGAAAGACGATTTACCGCCAGAGAATCTAGTTAATCACTGCACGGACTACTATTCCTCTCGACTTCATCAACTCCCCTCCGATGCCTCTCGAGATGTTGTCTGCTCGCTGTCCCTGATCCCCAGCTACTCTTACTTCTCATTCGAATTCATCCAAAAGATGAGCGGTATCGAGGATCCTCGAGAGACGTGGAAAGTTATAGAGGGCCTTGAGTCAGCGTTCTTCTTGGAAGGACACCCGGACAACCTTGAGGAATACCGGTTCGTCCATGAGCTTACGGCCCAGTCAATCGCTAGCAGCTTGCCCGACCGGGTCAGAACTAACTACGCACAGCAGATCTGCGACATCGTCCGAGACGGCCCGAAGTCGACGCTTGGGAATGAGTATGACTGGTTGGTGCTCAGGGATCTCGGAAAACGATACGCGTGGATTTCTCAGGACGACGTCGCACCCGTAGCAGTGCTCGTAAACAATGGAGCCTACGAGGATGCTCTTGCGGCTCTGGCGATTCTGCGGCGTGCGGGAGAGCTGACTGACAATTCTTCGCTTACTGCAGACAGCATTCTGGGACTTGCTGAAGCGCATTACAAGACGGGCCGATATGATGAGGCTTTTGATGTGTTGAAGATCTTCGAAGACAACGGTGGCGAGGAGTTTCGGCGTCGGGCGGCGGATCTGTCGCTAATTCGTGGCAAACTTTTCATGCGGCGAAACAACTATCCCGAGGCGCGGGAGCACCTTCGGGAGGCAGCAATTCAATTTGCCGCCACGGGGAGAGTTCAGCGCGAGATTGAGGCGCGTCGCCAGCAGAATGTCGTCTTACGCGACCTGGAGCAATATGATCAGGCGGTCGACGATGCGCGCGAACTGCTCGCCGACGTCTCACGTTATCGTCAGGAGGACGGCGATGGTAAAATAAATCCGCTGATGACTTGCGCATGCTACCGCGCTCTCGCTCGATCCCTCACATTGCAGGCAACGCAACTGGAAGAAGCACGCGAGGCTGCTACCACTGCATTAAAAATTGCCACCGATCAGAATTCCGCGCGAGCGATTGCGAACAGTGAACTCGCGCTCGCCGAGAGTTGGCGACATGCCCTGCTCTACGAAGACGCGGTCGAGGCGTATCGGCGTGCACTCGTTGGAGCGCGCGAAGTGGCGAACCGCGACTGCGAACTGTGGGCTGCGCTAGGACTTTCGGATGCGCTTTTCCTTCAAGGCAACGTGGCGTCCGCCGCCGAAGCCTTGCAGTCGATATCCCTCGTTATGCAGGATGATCGCAAGCACCCCCTCGAGCATGCAAATTGGAGTTTTTCGCGGCAGGTGCTGCGATTTGCGCAGGGGCAAATTGGACACGAGGAGCTCGCCTTGCTCCCTGAACTCTACGGCCGCCTCGCGCTCCGCTGGCCCGGTGAATATGTGGCTGCAGCAGCGAATCTGGGAACTTTCCCGCCTTGGCCGAAACCATTTTAAGCATTATCAAGGTGCATGGACGCAGCCGGACCGATCACACTGAAAACCGTCGTTGGCCCGCTAAAAGGTGTGCTCTACACGAGTGATAGCGGCTCCGCATGCTTTGTGGTCTCGAAGGAGTCGCATTCGAGTCCGCCCTTGGTCAGACTTCATTCGTCATGCTTATTCAGCGAAAGCTTTCACAGCAACGACTGTGACTGCGCGAGCCAGCTGGACGCGTTCCTGACGAAAATCGCCGCCGAGGGCGGATACCTTTTGTACCTGTTTGAGGAGGGGCGCGGCACCGGATTGATGAATAAGGTTCGTGCCGTAAAGCTCCAACAAGACAGCGGCATCGATACCGGAAAGGCTTTCGAAGACCTCGGGTATACGCGTGATCCGCGCGACTATGCCGTCGCGATCGAAACGATGCACGCTTTAAACCTGCCGGTGGAAATTAGGCTCGCTACAAACAACCCTGGCAAAGTGGCAGCGGTTGAAAAAGCGGGATACAAAATCGTCGAACGCGTTCAGCTTCAATATGCGACAAGCAAAGCAATCGACGACTATCTGCAGATGAAAGTGCGCTCGCTCAGCCACCATGCAAAAGAGTAGCGCACTCCCGACTGGCGCGCTGTTTGAAGTCGACGATCTGGCGTGCTTGCGCGCGGCGCAATTAATCCGGAGGTACCGCGCATCGCCGGAACTGTCGCATTCGGGGCGCCATAGTACAGAAGAAAGATTAGCATTTAAAATTGCGTTTGTTTCCGTTTGTCACCAATACAACTGGGAAATTCTTCAGAGCACGCTCGCAACGAAACTGCTCGGCGGCGGTACCGACGACTTCGTCGCTCGTCTTCAGCGAGTCTCGGCGGATGACATCCAACAGTGGCTGAGCAGCTACCCCCAGCCCGAACGCATCCGCGCATCTGAGCGAAGTGAGATACTGCGCACGGTCGCGCGAACATTTCGCGACAAATTTGGTGGCAATCCGATGAACCTCGTGAACGAAAGCAATCGGCGCGTCGCAGGTCCAACTGGCTTCGTTTCCCAGATGGATGCGTTCGACGCCTTCAGAATCGATCCGCTCAGGAAGAAGACGAACGTCTTGATGCACGAACTTGTCCGTGAACGCATCGTCCGATTTGTCGATGAGGAGAACATCGGTCCCGCTGTCGACTACCACCTTATAAGGATTTACACGCGAACGGGACGTGTGTATCCGCTGCACGCTTCGACATTCAGCACGCTTACATCACTCGCTCCGCGGCCTCGGGACCGCCTCGTCCGTCTACTCCGTGAGAAAGTCGCGGAAGCCGTCGCGCTAACGTCACGGTTCTCAGGGCTGACTGTTCCGGAGGTGAATTACATCGAATGGCAGCTTGGCCGCAACGTTTGCATCCGCGGGGTTCCGCGCTGCGTCTCGCGAGATGTTATGCCACGCTTCGACCCGGACGTAGAAGCGTTGCTCACCAATCGTTGCCCTTTTTCAACTGCCTGCCTCGCGTACTCGGACCGACACTGGATGGAACTGCATGAACCTGTGTTCGCGAAAACGTTCTATTAAAATCTCATTTCAAGCACCCATTCCGTGAGCCGCTTTTTCGGCACGTAGTGAAGCTGCCTCGGGCTGAGGTTGCCGTAATGGGTAGAGACCTCTTCCCTGCTCAGCGGGCGAACTGAAAAGCCAATCAACTCTGCCATTTCGCCGAACACCACGGTCGAGTCGATTAGAAGCTCCTTGTAATAGGAGTTCTGAACTACGAGGAGGCCCCGCGCGCCGGGGGCACAAACGCGTTTCAAGGTGTCGAACACCTTAACCATGCTGTTAAAGTACTGCGTATAAATAGGAAGATAGTAGATCTCGCTAGCATAGCTTGGGTGCTTTCGAACGGCGGCGAGTAACCGCAGACATGTTCCACCAGCGCGCGAGTCCAGTTCGCGTCTTTCCAAGACTTTCGTTGTGCCGATCATTGATCGGCGGAGTGAATCGACGTCGACGTGATGGAATGCATCAAGGAGGAGCATCTCAGGGAGATGACTAATCACATAATCGAGGCGGTTTAAGTAAGGCGGCGAGGTTAGAACTCCGTCGATAACTCGACGCGTCGGCGGGCGCTTTTCCGCACTCCTGCAAGTCACTAGCGTGAACTTCCGGTCAGGAAACCGAGCTATGGAGTCGAGGTCGGCTAACATCGTCTGCGCTGTGTGGCGGGCAGTCGTATGCAGCTCTGGAGCGTCCACGATTTCGCCTTGCAAGGCGGATCGGTACCAAACGGGATTTGAGCCACGCAACGTGCGGGCGACGCGGCTCGCGGCGATCGTGATTGCTGCCAATGCGACCGCCTCAGAGTCAAATTCTCCGTGCGATTCAGACAGTAAGACATCGAACGGGGCACGTGTGGAGTGGCGTAGCGCGCTCTTGATACGCGCAAGCACCACGGACGCGTATGCCAAGTCAGCGGGCTTAAACCATTCGGTCGTCTCCTTTGAAAACGGAACCGTCTCGCCCGTAGTGCGGCGTTCCAAATAGCGTTGAACCGCATGTTCGTTCGCTTGAGAAGCAATTTTCGCTCGCGAGATCAACGCGGAAACGGGATCGAGGTCGTTTCCTATTGCTCTCAAGCCCAGCTTAGCTGCAGCGACCAGAGTTGTTCCTGATCCTACAAATGGATCGTAGACGGTACGGCATCCTTGATCCGCTAAGAACTTGAGTGCGGCCAACGCGAAGTCCTCAGAGAACGCTGGGAGAAACGGCGCCCACGCGCTGAATCCGGTACGTTGCCCCTTCCGAATCTTTGGTGAAGGCAAGCCGCTGGCCGGAATCGCGAATCGAAGTTGTTCGAAGTTCATTTCAACGCCTCAACTCCGATACCGTGTTGTCACCCAGCTCGGCTCGCAACAATTCCCACAGCAGTCGGTCTTTGGTGCAGGCAGAGACAATCGCCACCCTGCGGATCAAGAAACGCTACAACGAGTCGCACCCCGTGGGTCTCATGATTGCCCCACGACGCAACAAACAGCTGGCCCTTCGAATTCGCGGTTGCCCGATCGCTCGTCCGCTGCCCATGCGGCTCTGCCATCTATCTGCCATGCTCCCACGCGTGACGTGTTCTCTGGTTTGACTCGAACGCGAGGACGAGGCCGGCGCGCTTTGTCTCTGCGCCTCTTGAGAGCGAGAAGGTGGATCGCCGCTACGTCGCATTACCTGGTTGCTGAATCTGCCACGGTCAATCCGCCCTAAGCGCACCAAAGCTAAGCGGGTCGGTAGCTAACCAGAGGGTTTCCTACGCAGAAGCCAGTTCGCCACCGTCTGCGGGATATCGGCGAAGCGGTCGAGCCAGGCGTCGGGGGAGAGGGTTTCGGGCGGGACGCGGAGGTAGCCGTAGCGCATCAGGATGACCGGGACCTTCGCGCCGTGGGCGGCGGCGTAGTCGTTCTCGCTGTCGCCGATCATGACGGCGTTCGCGGGCGTGGCGTGGAGTTGCTCGATCGTGGAGAGGAGGTGGCGCGGGTCGGGTTTGGCGAATGGGACGACGTCGCCGCAGAGGACGGCGTCGAAGCAGGTGGCGAGGCCGAAGCTTTCGAGCACCGTGGCGGTGACGGCCTGCGGTTTGTTCGTGCAGAGGCCGAGGCGGGCGCCGGCGGCTCGGAGCTGGGCGAGGGTGTCGGCGACGCCGGGGTAGAGGTGGCTCAGGCGGGTGGATTCTTTCTCGTAGAGGGGCAGGAATCGGTCGTAGGCGGCGTCGAGATCGGTGGCGGGGCCGGTGGCGGCGAGGGCGCGTTCGACCAGGGCGCGGCTGCCGTCGCCGATCATCGGTCGCACCTGCGCGGGGGTGAGTTCCGGCCGGTTTAATTGGCGCAGCATCTCGTTTAGCGCCGCGTGCAGGTCGGGCAGGCTGTCGACCAGGGTGCCGTCGAGATCGAAAACGAGCGCGGTGTTTTTCATCAGGTTTGGTTCATTGCGAGATCGCCAACCGGAACGGAGTCCTTTACCTTCTGGCCATGGCTGACGTGACGATAGACATCATCAAGAACGGTCCTTTTATCGTGAAGGGCGAGGTGGAAATGAAGGACGCGGATGGAAATTCCTATCCGGTGGAGAAGCGGATGGCGCTTTGCCGCTGCGGTGCTTCAACCGAGAAACCGTTTTGCGACGGGACCCATTCCAAGGTCGGTTTCCAGGCGGCGGAGAAGGCGGTTCCGGAATCGGCCGAAGGCTAGACCGCGCGGGGCGTGGTCAGGTCTTGGCCAGGGGGAGCGCTTCCGGCCAGAGAAAATACGGCCCGAAGCGGGCGCTCACGCGCAGCTCACCGCCGAGCCGGCGGCCGAGCGGGGTGATTTGTTTGCGGCCCTGGCTGATCTCGATCGCGCCCAGGTGGAGGAGATGATCGGTCAGTTCCTGGGTCTTTAGCCCGAGCTTCTTGGCCAGGCGCGACGTGCTCAGTTTGCTCCCCACGCCTTCCTGGTCGTCGGCGCCTTCCGAGACGCTTTCTTCGCTCACGCGCCGCACTTTTTCGAAGCTCATCCGCACTTCGTCGCTGATCCGGATGATGCGGTCGGCTTCGTCGGCCAGGCTTTGGAAGAGTTCTTCGTCGTCGTCTTTGGAAATGAGGACGCCGATTTCGTTGCCGACGGCGTGGCTGAGTTCGTGCAGGTTAAGGCTGCTGACGAGGCCAAATTGCTCGTTCAGGTAGCAAGTGGCGTGGAGGTTGCGGCAGAAGCTGGTGCGAATGAAAGAGAGCCCGCGCAGCCAGTTGATCTCCTCCGGTTCGAGGTCGTTTTTCTCGTAGGCGAGGTGGACTTCGACTTTGCGCTGGTTTTTATCCTCCAGCAGTTCTTTCACCCGGTCGTTCAGGCGCAGGACGGGGCTGATCAGGGTGAGCTGATCGCGGGCGAGCCGAATAATCTCTTCGAGATAATAATTGGCCGCACTGGTGTTAAGGAACTTCGCCATAATTTCTAGAAAGCAGCTAGGGTGCCAGCAGGGCGATGTATAGCGGGAGTCGTGCCCAGGGGGTGGATCGTTTTGGTTCCGGGAAAATCGAGTTCTCGGAGCCGCGGCGAGACCGAGCGAGACCGTGTCGATCGGCTGGTGCGGCGCGCTGGGTTACAAGGCCAGATCGAGGACGACTTTGCCGCAGCTGCGGTTGGACTCGAGGTATTTGTGCGCGGGAGAGATTTCGGCCGCGGCAAAGACCCGATCGACGACCGGCCGGACCCGGCCGCGCGCGACCAGCGGGAGGACACGGGCGGCGAAGCGCTCAGTGGCCTCGGCTTTTTCCTCGATCGAGCGGGGCCGCAGCACGGTGCCGATGATGGTGGCGCGTCGGCGCAGGACCAGGCTGAGATCGACCTCCGCTTTTCGTCCGGCGGTGGTGCCGACGCAGATCAGGCGTCCGCCGGAGGCGAGAGCGGCGAGGTTGGCGGGGAAATAATCGCCGCCGACGAGGTCGAGGATGACGTCCACGCCTTTCCCATCGGTGAGGGCTTGGACGCGATCGATAAATTGTTGTGGCGAATCGGTTACCGCGATCGCTTCATCCAGCCCGAGCGGGCGGATTTTTTCGAGCTTGGCCGCGGTGCGGGAAGTGCCGTAAACGGTGGCTCCCGCGGCCTGCGCCAGCTGCACCGCAGCGGTCCCGACTCCGGAGGCAGCGGCATGAACCAGGAGCCGCTCGCCCATTTGCAACCGTGCCCGGGTGAAAAGGGCGTCGTGCGCTGTGATAAATACTTCCGGCATCGCGCCGGCCTGGCTCCAATCAAGCGAATCTGGAATGGCGGCAAGGTTGCTTTCCGGGACCAGAACGAGCTCGGCCTGGGCGCCGCCGGCGATGATGCCGAAGACGCGATCGCCGATTTTCCAGCGGCGGACGGCCTCGCCCACCGCTTCGACTTCGCCGGCGAACTCGAGCCCGAGAATATTTTCCGGGTAACCGGCCGGCGCCGGATATTTGCCTTCGCGCTGGAGGAGATCGGCCCGGTTCAAACCAGCGGCGTGAACCCGCACCCGGACTCGATCGGCGGTCGGTGCGGGTGGCGATTCGACCTCCTGCCACGCGACCTGCTCCGGACCGCCGGGTGATGTCACGACAACTGCATGCATATGGCTGATTCGTTTCTCGCGGCCTCCTAGCGGGGCAGAACGAAAGTCTCCCCGATCTCGCGCAGAGCGATCCGCTCTGGCTGCCCGGCCAGCGCCCTAACGAATCGCTCAATCGGCTCCCGAAAAGGCTCGAAGCTGAGCTTGAAGGTTTGGTGATGGACCGGCATGAGATAGCGCGCGCCGGCCGCGTCGGCCATGGCGATGGCCTGCTCCGGCGTGCAATGCGCGCGAATCCAAGGCTGATAAGCGCCGATGCCCATGATTGCGAGGTCGTAACCGCGTCCATCGTCCAGCATGGCGAAATCGTCGGTGAAGGCAGTGTCGCCCCCGAAGATGACGCGGTGACCGTTCCGTTCCAGGACGTAGCCGTTGTAGCCGCGCCAGGTATCCATCTGCATTCGCGCGCCCCAGTGGTTGACCTTGAATGCCCTAACGAGAAGCGAACCGGCCGCGCTGGTGATTTCGGTTTCCTGGCCCCACTTCAGCTCGACGATGTCGCGCAGCTTCGAACCGCGCAGGAGATCGCTGGTGCGCGGCGCGGTGACCACTTTGGTCGCTGGCCCAAAGCGGCGCAGGGTGCGGGTATCGAAATGGTCGAAGTGGGCGTGCGAGAGCAGGATCAAATCGATCGGCGGCAGCTCCTCCAGCTCCAGCGCCGGCTGGGTCAGGCGCTTCGGCCCGATGGTAAAGAAAGGCAGACGCAC